>NZ_AYYA01000053.1:0-48491 GCF_000511065.1 Psychrobacter sp. TB67 | reverse complement strand
CGCTTTTGACATCTAAGGGCGCTATGTAAGTTACCCCCTGCCTTTTTGTCAGTATAGATGTGTTGATATATCGATTCATGGCTTGGGACCTCTTGCCAACCCAGCATTCTCAGTCGCCCTGTGATTTGCTCAGGTGAGTAGTGCTTGCTGAGTAGATGATCAATATAGCACCAGCCAAAGCGGCTGATCTGTGAGCTATTCACAACTTTGCGCGCGTTTGCCAATCGATGGGCTTGTTTGGGGCGATAACCCCTTTGTCCCATGTTTCGCCTTATCTCTCGACTCACCGTTGATTTATGACAGCCAATAATTCTAGCTATTTCACTCATGCCTTTTTTAGCTTGCAATAGCGCTGATATTTGATATCTTTGCTCTTGGGTAAGATGTGTATAGTGTTTCATAACGTTCTGATATGTAGGAGTTGAAGTTTGAAATGCAACACGGCACATCTTACTCTTCAACTCATTCTTTTAAAACGTTGCACTTCTTATTTGAATCTAGGGTTTAAAGAATTGGTGAATATTTATAAAAACCACGCAAGTCAGAGGTAAGGTGAGGTTTAAGATAATGGTTGATGGTGTCATTGATAAGTTTTGCTGATAATATACGACCTGCTTGGACAAAACACGTTTCGCCTAGCGATTATCCCTTGCTACCAATGTCAGTTTTATCAAACAGACACTTTAAAATCAATCAAGACCTTAAAGGACTAACCCATGAAAAAAATCTTAATTTCAACGGCTATGCTTGCTACCTTCGCTCTAGCGGGTTGCACGGCGACTGACGGCATGAATACCAATACCGGTAATGCGATTGGTACAGCAAATAATATCGGTATGAACGTATTTAAAGCAGCAGTTGATAATCAGTGCCGTAGTCAGATCGAAAAACAAAGTGCCTGGCGCATTGCCAGTGTAGCCATGACTGAAACACAAGAAGAAGCGATAAAAAGCAATGTCTGTGGCTGTGTCAGTGAGCAAGCACCGCAGCAAGTGACCCTTGTTGAATTGGGTAATGCAGCGATAGACACCCAATACCGCACACAGTTGGTGACCAGAGTCGTCGCCAAATCTCTACAAACCTGTTATGCAAATTTCACCAAATAAATTAAAACGCTTTGTATTTTTGGAGCTAACATAAGCTGGGTTATCGATTGCTTAACTCAGCTTATTTATAGAGATTATTAAAATATAGCCAGCCTTATATAAATCGGATAAATTGTCAAAATCAGTCGACTATTAGCAGTACTTTTAGCTGAATTGCTGTTATCCTAGTTATTTTAAGCTGACTTTAAATGGTCATTACTTTTAACAGATATCAAGGATGATAGATGAAAAGACGTGCGTTTATAAAACTAGGTAGTCAAGTAACGGTGGCGGGTACTTTGTTGACCCAGCTAAGTGCTTGCTCATCAGACGATGACTCCACCAATTCGAATACCTTGGATAAGGTAGACGACTTGGGCTATCAAGGCGCATCACCCTTTGTACATGGCATCGCCAGCGGTGACCCTTTACAAGATAGAGTAATACTCTGGACGCGCATCACCAATGACGGTAGCATCAATGCTACCAGTATTCCTGTCAGCTATACGGTGGCTACCGATCCTGAGCTAAAAAACATCGTCACTCAAGGCCGAGCGTTGGCTACTTCAGAGTCTGATTTTACCGTCAAAGTCGATGCCAAGTCCCTAAAATCCGACACCACCTACTATTATATTTTTGAAGCCTTAGGCTACCTCTCTCCTACTGGTCGCACACGCACTATTCCACAGCCAGACTTGCCTGCGAGCGCAATAGACCGCGTGCGCTTGGCAGTGGTATCCTGCTCCAATTATGGCTTTGGCTACTTTAATGGCTATGCAGATATCGCTAAGCAAGCAGATATATCAGCTGTCCTGCATTTGGGTGATTATATTTACGAGTATCCAGAGGGCTTTTATCGTGACCAGTCACTGATCGAAGAGCGTCCGATAGAGCCCAAAAACGAAATTATTAGCTTAGAAGATTATCGTCGTCGCTATGCCTGCTATCGTACTGATATTGACTTGCAAGAATGCCACCGTCAACACCCCTTTATCGCCGTTTGGGACGATCATGAGATTGCAGACAACTCATGGAAAGGTGGTGCTGGATTCCATACTGAAAGCAAAGGCAGCTATATAGAACGTAAAATGTCAGCGGTTCGCGCCTATCACGAGTGGATGCCCATTCGTGACGATAGCAGCAATGAACTGGATAGCCAGCTGAGGATTTATCGACGCTTTGAGTTTGGTAAGTTGTTTGATCTAAATATGCTAGACACGCGTATATTTGGTCGAGAAAAGCTCGATGCGAAAGCCAGCAATGAGCCTGAACGTCAACTGTTGGGACTTGAGCAAGAAAACTGGCTCTATCTAAATATGAAAGAAGGCAAACGCCGCAATGCGACATGGCAGATACTGGGACAACAAGTCATTCTAGCGCCCTTTAGAGGCACTTTTGCGACCAACTCTGGCGATATCTGGAATGGCTATGCGAGCGCACGTACTCGCTTGCTCGACTTTATCGAAGACAATCGTATCGACAATACCGTCGTATTAACTGGCGATTATCACGCCTCTTTTGCCTTTGATATATGCAAAGATCCGTTTGATGCAAGCCGTTATAATCCAACGACAGGCGAGGGCTCAATAGCGGTAGAGTTCGTCTGTCCGGCGCTGACCTCGTTACCTTTCCCTGAGACAGCAGGCATTGAGCTAAATCCACATCAGAAGTTCAACAATCAGACCGATCGTGGTTATATGCTACTCGATATCACTGAAGAGGCTTGTCAGTGTGAATGGTACTATACCGACACGCTGACTGAGCGTGATGACGGTACGCGCTTTGCCAAAGGGCTGTATACCCAGACGAAGACCAATCATTTGGTTGAGGGCAGTCAATCTCGTCCTATCGCCAATGTCGCGGCTTTAGCTGCTGTAAATAAAGCCTTCGGAGTGAAAATATAAGTATCGTTAAGTACTACAGATATTTAAAGCGTTAAAGTAATGTTCGTTGAGAATACAAAATAATAAAAAGGGTGCGTTATAAATAACGCACCCTTTTTGTTGCTGAGTCTTTGTATCGTTCACTCCTCTCAGCGTATTAGCTTGGCTTAGAACTTGTTTTTATCAACTGGACTCTGTGACAGCGCTGCTGTAAAGGGCAGTATTTTGCTGCGACTAAAATACTTAGAAGAGCCATCGATAATCTTGTCTACTTCTTTGATCAAATCATTAATAACGTCATCATAAACACCATGATATAGCTCAGTTTCGAATGCCGTAAAGGGGTGCTTACGTGATGCCGAGCTAACCTCTGTCACTCCTTGCTTACTATAAAAAATATCGACTCGACCATCACTGTTGAGTACACAATTTAATAATCCGCCCTCTAGCTCCATCTCTACTCGCTCAGGCATAAAAATATAATCGTCTACATTGATGAGTTTTTTTTCTACTTCTCTTTTAAAAAATGATTTGATATCAAACATGGATATATCCCTGACCTTAAAATTATAATATACGTTAGCACGCCTGATTTTATTGCCACTGTCCAGCATGTAATCTGCTGCTTGTTCGTTCGTGCTTTATGAGTCAATACTATAAGATGACGTGATATTTTTTAAGACCGGATATGTAAAACTGCGTTTGATGTTGGTAAAAATGAAATATTAGCTCTGGCTCCTCTATCCTATTGCAATAAAAAAGGGAGGCTGTACGTTAGGCAACTCCCCTTTTCTAATTATGAAACTATTCTATCTGGCTTAATCACACCCAACCCTTTTGACGAAACGACTTTAGTACTTTAATGAAGACAGCCATCTCATCAGGCGTGCCAAGCGTTAGCCGACTGAAACCCTCAATCGGTGGGAACTTGCGACCGACCACAATGCCATACTCGCGCATTCTGTCCATATAAATCTTCACCTCACCGTTGACCTCATGAAAAATAAAGTTAGCTTGTGAGGGCAGATAGCTCAGCCCCAACTCATCTAAAGTCGCTTCAACCATCTGCCGTGATTGATTGGTATTGTGCAAACTGCGGGCTAAAAAACCCTCATCGTCGAGGGTTGCTAGCACGGCAACGGCACCTGAAAGGTTGGTATTATCGATAGAAGTAAAGGCCTCGATAGCCGCAATCATAGATGGATTGGCAATGGCATAACCGACGCGCATGCCAGCCAGAGCACATAACTTCGAAAAGGTACGAACGACAATTAGATTGGCTGTTAGCTGCTGCTTTACCCACTCGACGCCACTCTCAAAGCTTTGGTCGTTGACGTACTCTGAGTAGGCTTCGTCTAATAAGAAATAGTGGTTTGCAGGAGCGTTTGCTACCCAATGTTTAAAAGGCGCGGTTGAGGTAATGGTGGCAGTTGGATTGTTAGGGTTGCAAAGATAAAACAGGCTGATGCCATCAAAATCGTCGGCAGCTTTTTGCAAACCTTGAAAGTCAAAATCGTAGCTTTCGGGCTTCAACGGTACTTTGATGACGGGCACGTCAAGCGAGCTGGCATACAACTCAGCGTAAGCAAAAGTAGGATCAGGCACAATCACTTGGAAGCGCTTGCCGGTCTTAAATGCAAGATTTAATAGCATCTGCACCACGGTTCGGATGTTTTCGCTAGAGCCGTTGCCAAGTGACACTTCGCTTTCGATCACGCCATTTATCTTGGCAATTCGACTAATAAGCGCAGCGCGTTGATCATCTGGATAACGAAAACCGATGCGCAAAGAGTCGAGGATAGCTTGTTTGGCAGAGTCTGCCATGCCCAGTGAGTTTTCGTTAGAGTTCAGCTCTAATAATTGCTTGGTAAGCACTATAGTAATACGCCTAATTTATATCAACACCAAAATTACGATGTGCAGTATCAAACTTACTGCTCTACTATTTTGCATTGGTATGTCAGATGAATGGTAAGCTTTATACCGATAAGTATTAATATGGTAAGGCGCATTCAATGTGAATACAAGTGCCCTACGCGCATCTTGCACGCCATGCATTAGACCCAGCCTTTTTCACGGAACAGCTTTAATACTTTAATAAATGCTGCCATCTCATCAGGCGTGCCAAGCGTTAGGCGGTTGAATCCGGTAACAGGGGGAAATTCACGCCCAACCTTTATGCCATTGTCTCGCATTCTATCGATGTATGTTTTTAAGTCACCCTTTATTTCATGAAAAATAAAATTGGTCTGTGAGGGTAAATAACGCAATCCCAGATCGTCTAACACGGTCTCAATCATCCGGCGCGATTGATTGGTATTGCGCAAGCTGAGTGCTAAAAATTCTGCATCATTTAACGTCGTAATGGCGGCGACCGCACCCGACAAGTTGGTATTGTCCATAGACATAAAGGCTTCGACAGTCTCAATAGCTTGCGGGTTAGAAACCGCGTAGCCCACTCGCATACCAGCTAAAGCACATAACTTTGAAAAAGTATGGATAACAATAAGATTGTCTGATAGCCCTTGTTTCACCCACTCAATCCCACTCTCAAAGCTTGGGTCTGACACATACTCCAAGTAAGCTTGATCTAATAAAAAGTAATGGTTATCTGGTGCATTACTTACCCAGGTTTTAAGCCTTGAAGTTGATGTAATGATGCCAGTTGGATTATTTGGATTGCAAATATAGAGCAGACTAATACCATCAAAATCGTCAGCTACTTTTTGTAATTCATCAAAATCATAATCATAGTTTTCAGTGGTTAACGGTATCTTGACCACAGGCACGCCAATGGAATTTGCATACATCTCTGCACAATCAAACGTTGGCACAGGAATCACCATTTGAAACTGCTTGCCCTCTTTTAGTGCTTTGTTTTGCAGCATCTGTAAGGTCGCTCGAATATTTTCAGTCGAGCCATTGCCTAAGGAGATTTGGTCTTTTGCCACACCATGGATGGTGGAAATTTTGCTAATGAGCGCCGCGCGTGGATTATCTGGATAACGAAAGCCCTCACCTAAAGACTCTATAATGGCTTGTTTGGCAGAATCTGCCATACCTAGTGAGTTTTCATTCGCATTTAATTCTAAGAATTTATTATTTTTCATGATGGATTATGTGCCTTAACGTCCGTTGTTATAAGTTCATATTGCTAATTGATATCATATTAAGGGGCATTTAGTATAAACACAAGTTTTGTTACAACCAAATTTTAGTTATTAATTTACACCTATGAAGCCCTTTCTTTTAATCCTAATATTGGTTCAATTCAACACAAGAGACTGTGACTTGTCGTCACCTATACTGCTATGAAAAATATAGGATGCAAATTACCAAAAAACACTTTCAAGCTATGATCGTTCAGCCTTTTTATTCTATATATAGAGCCGCTATCTGCCTTAAGTTAGGAAATTTAAAGCTACGTTTAACACTGGCGAGTATATAATAGTTATAATTTATTATGACCACATGAATTTTTTGAAATATATGAGTATGAAGGGAGCATATGAAATGATGAGCGAAGAAGAGTCTTACTTGCAAAAAATACGCATAGAACATGAAAGAAAATTCTTCTTCTTGAATCATAATTTAGGTGCTGAAGTTCACTGGTTATTTACTCAAGCACTTTCGGCATTGGACTCTGAGCTTTATTTACCAGCTTGCACGAGCTTTATAAATGGTATTGAAGCTTCTCTCAGAATAACTATGTCTCAGATTAAAAAGCCATGTATAGTGACTGAACTTGATAACATACCTACTTTAAGCAATAGTCTTTTACTAGCAGCTCAAAATAATGGGCTGCCTATAGAAGCCCTAGCCTTTCCAGAAGAAAGTCTATTTTTGGACAATTTAAACTCTAAAAAACCAAATAAAACCGATGTGGAAATAGTGCGCATAAGACACAATCTTTGCCATGGTAATTTTTTGGAATATACAAACCCTGAATTCTTTACTCCTGAATGTTGTCGTCCATTAGCGCACCAACTTCATGATTTGTGTTGTGAATGGACAGTACATCTAGGTAAGTTCAGAAAAGAACTATTTAAAAAATCAAATCAGATCTAATATATTTATTAATTAAAAAAGGCGAGTTACCTTAGCAACTCGCCCTATTCTATCTTCCAAAGAATTTGTTAAATCAAATGCGCCTTTAACTCTAGCACTTTATCTCGCGTTTTTGCGGCATCCTCAAATTTCAAGTCACGTGACATCTGCTTCATAAGCTTTTCAAGACGGTTGATTTCTTTCGCCAGCAAATCAGGACTGCGTAAAATGCTGATATCGACATCAGGCAGATTGCTCTTGATAGGAATCACTTGATTGTCATTGGCATTCTGATCGTCACCCGTATCGATTTTATCGGTGATACTGCGACGTGCCCCTTTTGGCGTAATGTTATGCTCAAGGTTAAATGCTACCTGTTTTTCACGGCGACGGTCGGTCTCGTCTATCGCCTTTTGCATACTGTTGGTAATGCGATCAGCATAAAGGATAGCCTTACCATTGATGTGACGCGCAGCACGACCAATGGTCTGAATCAAGGCACGCTCAGAACGCAAGAAGCCTTCTTTGTCCGCATCAAATATTGCGACCAATGACACTTCTGGCATATCTAAACCTTCACGCAATAGGTTAATACCGACCAGTACATCATGCACGCCAGTCCGCAACTCATGAATGATTTGCATACGCTCGACAGTATCAATATCCGAATGCAGATAAGCAACTTTGACGTCGTATTCTTTTAGATAACTGGTCAAATCTTCTGACATACGCTTGGTCAAGGTAGTTATCAGCACGCGCTCATCTTTTTCTCGACGCTTAGTAATCTCTGATAACACATCATCGACCTGCGTCAATACAGGGCGAATCTCAATCTCAGGATCAATTAGACCAGTCGGACGGACAACTTGCTCTACCACTTGCTCACTGTGCTCAAGCTCATACAATGCAGGCGTGGCACTGACATAAATAGTCTTAGGCTTGATACGCTCCCACTCTTCAAACTTCATCGGACGATTATTCATAGCACTTGGCAGACGGAAACCATAATTGACCAAGTTCTCTTTACGTGATCTATCGCCTTTATACATTGCACCGATTTGCGAAACAGTGACATGTGACTCATCAAGGAACAGCAGTGCGTCTTCTGGAATATAGTCAAACAACGTCGGCGGCGCTTCCCCTGATGGACGACCAGAGAGATGCTGCGAATAGTTTTCGATACCGTTGCAATAGCCGAGCTGTTGAATCATCTCAAGATCATACTGGGTACGCTCTTTGAGACGCTGTGCTTCAATCAGCTTGTTATTTTCACGGAAATATTCTAAACGTGGCTCAAGCTCAGCGCGAATGGTATGACTGGCAGCTTCTAACTTGTTGCGCGGCGTCACATAATGCGATTTTGGATAGATAGTAATACGTGGCACGCTACGTACCGTCTTACCCGTCAAGGGATCAAACCACGTGATTTTCTCCACTTCATTGTCAAATAAATGCACACGTACCGCCAGCTGCTCAGACTCAGCAGGATAAATATCTAGCAGCTCGCCACGCAAGCGATACGTACCACGGCCAAAGTCTAACTCATTGCGCGTATATTGCATTTCAACGAGGCGTTTAATGGTAGCAGTACGATCGATTTTGTCACCGACGACGACGTGCAGCAGCATTTTTAGATAACTTTCTGGATCACCCAAACCATAAATGCACGATACTGAGGCGACGATAATTGCATCACGGCGCTCTAGGAGTGCTCGCGTCGCTGACAGACGCATCTGATCGATATGATCATTAATAGCGCTGTCTTTTTCGATAAAGGTGTCACTTGCCGCGACATAGGCTTCCGGCTGATAATAGTCATAATAACTGACGAAATACTCAACGGCATTGTTTGGAAAAAATGACTTAAACTCACCATATAACTGCGCGGCAAGCGTTTTGTTATGTGCCATGATAATGGTTGGACGCTGCGTCTCAGAGATGACCTTGGCCATGGTATAGGTCTTACCCGAACCCGTTACACCCAGTAGTAACTGCTCATCCATGCCAGAATTAATACCGTTGACGAGCTTTTCTATCGCTTGCGGTTGATCGCCTGCTGGCTCAAACTCTGTGACCATCTCAAAAGCACGACTTGATATTTGCGTCCCAGACGCATTAACACCACTAATTTCAGCTTCGCCTTGGAGCTGAGTGGCCAATTGGTTTAACTGACGCGATGAGCGCGGTTCGGGCATACGCATAATGGCTTTCTTCTTCTTTAGGTTTATAACAATATGGGGTCTGACGAGCAGTTTTTAAAGGACAATCGTGAGTCTAGTCATTAGGCTAGGCTCGTATAGCCCGTCATAGAACAGCGCTGATAGAGATAGAATTTATGATGAGAAAAATTGCAAATTGTCATAAAAACCGCACACAGACTCTGATAAATTTACAAAGCTTTTCATGGTTAACAAAGTCATTACACGACCACCTAACAAAGCCTAACGCTTGAGGGTACCAACAGTGCCATGAGCTGCTATTATCGTTTATGAAATAACTCGTTAAGAACAAGCACTGTTGAAAATAAGTACAGCCCATAGACAAATTTTATTTATAGCAATCTGTCTTTTTTAACAATATGTCTTTTATAGTAATTGGCCTATGGTTACTTTGAATCAACCAATCTAAACAGATAAATTAAACGGTGCTTGGATACCTTTCTAACAAAAAGAAAAGTAAACCCAATAAAATAAATCTAAATAATGGAGTAAAATATGAGAGAACGTTACGCAAGTGGAATAGACGACGCAACCGCAAAGAAAATGATCGACTTATTGAATGCTAATTTAGCAAATCTCATTGATTTGAGTATGGACAGTAAGCAATGTCACTGGAATCTTCAAGGTACTGGCTTTATCGGCGTGCATCAGCTACTTGATGATACCTATAGCCGCTTGACTGAAGCTTATGATACGGTCGCTGAACGTATTGTTATCCTAGGCGGTAAGGCCAATGGTATCTCTAAGCGTGTGGTTGAAGACTCTATCTTAGAGACTTACCCTACTGATATCAGCGAAGTTGATCAGCATGTACGTGAGCTGACCAATCGTTATAAAACCATTGCAGCATCATTACGTGAAGGCATCGATACTGCAGGTGATGCAGGCGATGAAGATACTGCCGATCTACTAACAGAAGTTAGCCGTACTGTTGATAAAGATGCATGGTTCATTGGCGCTAATGCACCAAAAAAATAAATATTTTATAGTGTTGATTAATCTCAATACCGATTAGTCGAATCGCTATAGATAAAGTAAAAAAGAAAAGGTCACTCCATTGGGTGACCTTTTTTTATGCGTGACAAAATTAAGATTGGCGCTAAAATAGCTAAACTATCAATTAAAATACACCTTTGATAATCTCTTGCATTTGCGGTAATAACTCACCCAATTGCGCTTCTGTCTCACTGGTATCATCAGGCAAAGATTGCTTTAAAAAGGCTGCTGTAATTTGTGGCTGTTTAGCCAAGATACTTTGACCAATTACTGTGTCATAAAAGCCAATTTGAGCATCAACTTCCACTTGCGTATAGTAATTTTTTGCTGCGTTAATATACGCTTGGGTCAACGTCTGCTTGTCAGTGGCGTTGCCTATACCATTGGTCATTATCTTGGCATATTGACCCAATACACTTTGAATTTGCTCTTGTAGCTCACGTTGGCGTTTGTTCAGTTTGCCATTGTCTCTTTGTTGAGTGCGCGTCTGTTGCGTATTAATAGCATCGATAGCCGCTTGTTGCCCGTTAACGATAGATTCTATTTGCTCATCAATATGCATCACTTGCATCAACTTAACAATAGACGTATCTGTTGGGAAGATATCATTATTCATGAAAGCGGTATTGTTAATAGAATCGCTATTGGCACTTACTATCTGCTGTTGAGCAGGCTCATTGTGAATAACTAACTCAGCGTTGGCCTGAGTCAGACTGACTACTGTAGTAATCATCATAACCGCCACACTTAATGAACGAACCATGATGGAACAGCCGACTTTACTTTCTACAATAGATTGCAGACTTAGTTTCATATTACTTCTCATTATGAGGCAACTTTATCGTTACTTTTGGGCAAACTGAGCACCTCAGCATTAGGCACTGACAATGTCAAAATGGCTTCTTGGAATAAGGGATCGGCACGGAACTGGCTTTCAATGTCTTCAAATTTTTGCGCGATTTCTTTTTCTTTTTGATTACCAGCGATATCTACTGCCGCCACCATAAATATTTTTTTTGGCCCTACCCACTCTAGATGCAAGTAAGACACACTATCAATATCTGGATGATTGAGCAGCTCGCTCAACGCATAGGAATGCATCCTATCGGATACTTTATAGCCGACCAAAAAGTCGCGGTTACGGCTGATTAAAAAGATAGCAACCACACCCAATAATAGGCCGACGACGATAGAACCTAGCGCATCCCAAAAGGGCTGTCCGGTATAAGCATGCATACCCATCGCAGCCGCAGCGACAAGCAAGCCAATCACAGCCGCTAAATCTTCAAAAAACACACCGCGCAAAGTGGGGTTAGACGTATCGACCACATAGCCGATGGCGCTGACATTGATCGCTTCACCATGCTTTTTGCTTTGCAAGTAAGCCTGTCCTAACGAAAAGCCTTCGAGTACAAAAGCTACTGCTAATATAATAAACCCAATCGTATAGTCGGTCTCACTCTCAGCCGCGTTCCACTCGGTAATACCGGTATAAATGGAGACAATAGAGCCTGCCATAAAAACACCAAAAGCGGCAATCATCGACCAGACATACGACTCTTTACCGTAGCCAAGCGGATGGCTTTTATCAGCAGGTTTGATGGCCTTTTTTTCGGCGACAATTAATAAAGTCCCATTACCTGCATCTGCCCAAGAATGCGCAGACTCTGCGATCATAGAGGCAGAACCCGTCATAAAGGCGGCTATGGTTTTGGCAATCGCAATGATGAGGTTGGCCCCAACAGCAATCAATACCGTCGTCAATGAGGCAGAATGTTGCTCATCTTTATCGGCTGCTGGCTTAGACACATCATCGAAGCCAGAACGAGAACTACCATCAGAATGGGTCTTATTAATGAGCGTACCAGTACCGCGAGCACGATTATGATGCGGTGCTGGCTGATCAGTAGTAGGACTATGTGAATTGGTTTTTGATGGCTTTAAACTCATAATAGTCTCAGTAAAATAGCGAATGGGTAACCATTGTCTCTATCCTAGTTTTTGCTTACAGTAAATGCTGTTCTAGTAAATACTTATGAAGCAACCGCAATGGCTAGCATAAAAGATAGCGCAGTCTTAGATAAACTATCAGTAACTTTTTAGTGAATCGCTGTTTACTTTAGATGACCAACACTATCTTAGCTCTTAATTTACAACCCTTGGCTAAGCGTTCTATTTGGCTTAATCTTCACGACTACTTGACAGCTCACCAATCATATCCTCTATATCACAGCTAGGACGGTGTGAGCTTTGCATACGTAGATTTTTACGCTCTAAGCCTGCATCAAAACGACACTGCTGCATCACATTTTTGATATCAAGCGGTGGCGCTGGCGTTGGCTTGCCATTGTCATCAATGGCGACCATCGTAAAGTAGCAGCTATTGGTATGACGAACCGTGCGCGCCCGTACATCTTCTGCTTCGACACGTATGCCTACTTCCATCGACGTTCTACCCACGTAGTTGACGCTCGCAGCAAAGGTCACTAGCTCACCCACATAGATTGGCTCACGAAACATCACTTGATCAACTGATAGGGTCACCACATAGTTACCGCTATAGCGACTGGCACAGGCATAAGCGACCTGATCGAGCATTTTGAGCAAATCACCACCATGGACATTGCCGATGAAATTTGCCATATCAGGGGTCATTAGCACCGTCATATATAGCTCATGATTTAAAGGGGCTTTTTTGGCAGTTGAGGTAGTATTGTACTGGGGCATAACATTCCTTACGGTTTTCTAAAATTTATTGGTCTTAAGTGACCAAACGGGTTTTGAGCACATGCCTTAAGTATTTTTTTATAAAGATAACGATTCTCACAATCTATTATAATAGGTTGCATTATAGCAGTCTATTTTGAGTGTTTTATAAATAGGATTTAGGGATGCAAATAGCTGGTTATATTGGTGAGTACTTCAGAGGAATCAATCCATTGTACTGGACAGCTCTATATTGTCAGAGGTTAAGTATCATGAAATAATACTCCTAAAATTAAAGTAAGAGTTGTTCCCATAATCATTGAAGCATCAAACGATCGTTAATAAATCTATCAGAATAAACGAGCAACTCTATAATGAAACAGCACTTTCAAACCCTTTTAAATCAAGTGGGACTTACCGCTTTAGTGACAGCATCATTACTATCTGGAACCGTACAAGCAGCAGATAATAATGGCCAACTAAAGAGCGCCGTTGATCAACAAGCTAAATTACTAATGAATGAGCATAATATTTCAGGAATGGCTTTTGGCGTTATTATCGATGGTAAATCACATTTATATTATTATGGTTTGGCTGATAAGAAAGCCAAAATACCTGTCTCAGAAAACACTGTTTTTGAGCTAGGCTCAATCAGTAAGACGTTTGCTGCTACCTTAGCCAGTTATTCAGAATTAAATGACACACTTAAATTAGAAGATACGGCTGATAAATATATTCCCTACCTAAAAAACAGCACCATTGGCAATACTAAGCTTATAAACCTAGCCACCTATTCCGCTGGTGGTCTACCGCTACAAGTACCTGATGAGGTTAAAAATAATAAAGAGTTGCTCCGTTATTATAAATCTTGGCAGCCAGTCTTTCCGGTCAACTCAAAGCGTTTATATTCCAATGCCAGTATCGGTCTGTTTGGCTATATATCGGCATTGAGCATGGACGCTGATTACACACAATTGATGGAAGAAAAAATACTACCGTCACTCAATATGCCCAACACCTTTATCAATGTGCCTAGTGACAAAATGGCGGATTATGCATTTGGTTATAACGCTGCTGGCGATGCTATCCGAGTCAATGCTGGCATGTTAGACGCTGAAGCCTATGGCATTAAATCCACCATTAAAGATATGACGCATTTTATGGCTGCTAATATGGGTCTTGTGCCGTTGGATAAAGATATTCAGCAAGCGTTAGACAATAATAGAAAGGGTTACTATCAGGCGAGCACTTTTACACAAGGGTTAGGATGGGAGATGTACCCTTATCCTACTCAGCTAGATACCTTACTCGAAGGTAACTCAATGGATGTGGTGCTAAAGCCTCAAGCCATTAAAATAGACAACCATCCAACGCCTATTTTAAACAATGTCTGGGTCAACAAAACAGGCGCTACTAATGGGTTTGGTGGCTATATCGCTTATATTCCTGCCGAAAAATCAGGCATTATCATTCTGGCAAATAAAAATTATCCCAATGCAGATAGGGTCAAAGCAGCGTATATGATTTTAGAGAATGCAATAACTCATTGAGCATGAGCCACCAGCTAAGTACGCTGATATTGTATCAACAGCTTGACCTATTAGCACATATAGACCGGATATCAAGCTTCAAGTCCTCACTCAGGATTTAAGCCTTCATCTGTAGTGACTGTATTTCAACTACTTTGATATGACCTTCTAAGACAGAACCTAAACTTTATCCTGCTTAATATATAGCGCATTTACCCAAGAGAACTCTTCCAAGACGTTCATCCATTGATCGTCTAGTCCTGCTTTTAGCAACAATGGCTCACCGGTGACTGGATGGCTAAACGCTAAAGTTTGGGCATGCAGCAGCATGCGCTCGCAGCCATATTGAGTACGAAAAAATCTGTTGTGCCGTCCGTCGCCGTGGCTAGTATCACCCACTATGTGATGAAATAAATGTCTCATGTGTCGACGCAGCTGATGCTTGCGACCAGTCTCAGGTGTTAAGCGCACTAGACTGTAGCGGCTCGTATCATGCTTTTTTGATACCGCAAATGGCAGCTCAATTTGAGCCAAACTCTGCCAGTGGGTCACCGCATCTTGAGCGGGTTTGTCCAAGTTGGCAAACTTATCGGCAATGGCGTCGGGCTTGAAACTCAACGCATAATCAACAGTACCCTGCTCTGGCATAAAACCGCGCACCACAGCTAAATACTGCTTGGTAACGTTATGGGCAGTAAAAGCCTCGGTAAGGCTGCGCGCGACGCTTGGGCTCTTGGCGAACAACAACACGCCTGATGTCGGCTTGTCTAACCGATGCACCGGAAATACATGGCAACCTACTGCATCACGAGTGAGTTGCATGGCAAAGCGGGTCTCGCCTTTGTCCAGCCAACTGCGATGTACGAGTAAACCCGCCTCTTTATTAATCGCCACCAAAAACTCATCTTCATAGATAATCTCTATTAGATTAGCGGTTTGATTGACTGTGCTACCTTCGATATCTATGTTTTCGATGCTCATACTTTAGTTACTATTATTTTAAATAATGTAATTATATATCTACTGTCTTTTATATATACCCTTTTTATTTTATTGCCCTTGTAGTGACATAATAAATTCGGACTGTGTTTCAGAGAAATAGGCGGTATATGCTGGTTAGCTCAACCAATGAAAACGGTACGCCAGCCAAGCGACGATCGCACTCACTGAGCCAGTTAAAATTCCGCCCCACGCAAAATCTACTAACGCGGTATCTAAGGTAAAGCCTTTATACAAAGCTAAGTTGGTAAAGTCATAAGTGCCATATGCCATCAGTCCTATCAGACCACCCAGTAAGAAGATATGGCCGACCGATGCCTGTGCTTTGATTTGCGGATACAGAACCAATATACAGAGTGCCAATATGTAAAACATATAAAACACGCCAGCGGCCATCATATTGGGCTCATCAGCCAATAGATGACCGATACGCGACTCATAAAAAGCCCCTTTCATGGTCGTAAGCCAAACTGCATCAACACCCAAAAATATGACAACAGCAGCCAGATAGATAAATACGTAAGCCATAATAATATCCTTTTATCAGGGTTGCTCAGCATTAGGCGCTTTTGCACCAATACGCAACCTCATGTCAAACAGTGCGTTAAGCGGATACCTTGTCTGCCGCTGGTAAATCAGAAAAATGTAGCGTGTCGATGTTATTTGGTTTGACCGCTGTTACTTGTACCACACCGATGGTACGCTCCAAAAAGCCGCCTTCACAGTAGCAGAAATAAAACTCCCACAAGCGAATAAAGGCTTCATCATAACCGAGTGCTTTGATTTCATTGCGCTGCGCCATAAAAGCTGTGCGCCAATCGCGTAATGTATAGGCATAATCAAAGCCATAATCATGCAACTGTTTGATGACCATATCGGTCTGCTCAGTAAACTGGGTATTGAGCTCTTGGTTTGAGAGCAGACAGCCACCAGGGAAAATATGGGTCTGGATAAAGTCGACCGAATCGATATAGTCTTGATAGTTCTGATCATTAAAGGTAATCGCTTGCAGCACCATCAACCCTGTTGGCTTAAGCAAGCTATTACACTTGGCAAAAAACGTCGGCAAGAATTCATGTCCGACCGCTTCAATCATCTCAATACTGACCAGCTTGTCATACTGCCCAGTCAGCTCACGATAATCCTGCTTGAGAAGGGTGATTTTATCAGACAGTCCGGCAGCTTCGACCCGCTGCTGTGCCTCGTTATACTGCGCATCTGAAATGGTCGTTGTCGTTATATGACAGCCGTAATGCTTGGCGGCATAAATAGCAAAGCCGCCCCAGCCAGTACCGATTTCAATGACATGATCGTCAGCGCTCAGCTGTAGACGCTGACAGATAAGCGCTAGCTTATGCTGCTGGGCATCGCTCAGTGTCGTATCAGGCGACTGATATACTGCCGATGAGTACATCATGGTATCGTCCAAAAACCGCTCATACATATCATTGCCCAAATCATAATGCGCTAAGATATTGGATTTTGAGCCAGATTTATCATTACTACGCAGTCGGTGCTTGGCTTTTTCAAAAGTTTTGCTGACCGCAGCGAAGCGGTTTTCTAACTGGTTAAGCACGGCTAAGTTGCGCGCTGCCAGTCGAATCAAGCCTGTCAGATCATCCGTATCCCACTCGCCATTGATATAACTATCTGCTAGGGCAATCGAACCACCAAATAACAATTGGCGATAGACGGCACTGTCATGAATCATCAATGTGACGTTTAAGGGATGGCGACCCACTGCTGAGCTGCTCATCGCCTCAGATGCCTTGGTACCAAAGCTCTGGGTCTTAGGCGCTTGCTCATCGAATGCTTCGATCAATGTGAGGCTGCCAAACTGCATATGCTCCAACGCGCGAAAGATCAACTTTCGTGCCAAATTATTAATACTGTCATTGACTGGTCGCAATACGGTGCTGTCATTGACGGTTTTATTGATACGTGCGGTAAATCTTCCTAATGTCGAAGCTGGATTTCTATTGGTCGGTCGTGCTGACATCGTCTACTTATCCTTATCTAAAGGCCTTATGTTTGGACATTAGGCTCTTGAAGTCGCGTGGCTTAATTCTGAAACTTGATTTCAATTCTGTACTGAGTTTTACATTTATACCGAATGTTAACTTTGCACTGGCTAAATGATGTCTTTTTTATTAGCCGCTTGCTGCTGTTTGCTATCGGCTAGCTTTTCATCATAATTAATATAAGGCACTTTTTTAATCGCATAAAGCTTAAACGCATGCCAATAAATACGCGTTAGCGAGGTCATATTCATCAGCGGATTTTTGCGTAAGCTATCGCGAACCGTTGCCTCGGTCATCGGCACCCCAGACACCTTGATACCAGTCTTTAGCACCTCTCCCCGCTCGTCGCTAATATCGATGGCAATACGCACTTGTAAGCAGTTATCTGGCTGTTTTTTAACTTTAACCTGCCAGCGATAGAGCTGGTCGATAGGATTAAATGGTGAGACATGAAAGTCTTTATCATGGCAGAATTCGGTGTCCGTCCCATCTAATAAAAATCCGTAATAGTGACGTTTATTCCACGGCGTATTAGAGACCTCAGCCAGTAAATGCGTTGGCTGTTGCTGCTCATCAAAACCCAGATAAAAATTCACGGGGCTAAAATATATACCAGCATTGCGGCAGACAACCAAGCCCAACATGTCACCACTTGGCGCGCTACCAGCATGGTTCATAAAAGCCTGACGCAGTCTTTGCTCAAGTTTTTGATAGCTACTGACGTTAGCTAATTTATTGTTGGCTACTCTATTATTAGCTTCTTCACCGTTTTTAGCATTTATATCAAGCGATTTTCTGGCATCATTTGGATTATTACTTTCACTTAGGCTATTTGGCTCTTGCGACCTTAATCTTTGTGATATGCCTTGTAAATAATCATCAGGATAAAACTGCTGTAATGCCTTTTTTCCTGTGGAAAATAGTGGCAGCCCTTTTAGGCACTGACGTTTGCCATAGCCTGCTGTATCGACTTCAGGGAGCGCCTGCCCTGCTGCTAACGCGCTAATATTGACACCCCAATAGCGATACGGGTACACAAACTTATGCACATTTGGCAGTAGCCGACTGTGCCACGTATTCCCATGAAATAACTGGTGCGGCAAGCTGTCAGAGGTACAAGGTAACTCATGAGTTGACATTGCGTGAGACGGATGCACTGGGGTCATCATAATGCTCTCTTTTATTTCACTCATTACTATGCTGCTTGGTACTATGTTGCTCGGCTTTACGCCGACCAAATAAGCCACGTTTTTTCTTTTGCGGCGAGTCAGTAGCGGCAGACTGTAAACGGTGAACGTAATCAACCAATTCTTGATTGGTCGTTGCCGTCACTACCTGACGCTTTGTCAGTGTGCGCGACTGTTTATCGGCTTTTACTGGCAAGTCTTTATAACGAAACGGCGTGTGTGCGCTATCACTATCCGGCAAGTGACTTGGGTCGACTTCGTCTTTTATGTCAATATCATACCCAAGCGCTTGGCAAACTCTTAGACCACTGCGTACACCATCTTCATGAAAGCCATTGAACCAATACGCACCGCAAAAATGCGTATGCAAACCACTGCCAGAGATGCGTGACCATTGTGTCTGCGCCTCAATCATCGCCTTGTCGAAGATAGGATGGCTATAGTCAATACGCTTAATAACTTGTCTGTCATCAATACCTTTATCAACGGTTGCTGGATTGAGGGTGACCAAATAATTATGCTTTTTGGTCAGCCGCTGCAAGATATTCATATGATAAGTCAGTACTGGCTTTGAGGCAGCCTGCTTGCCAGCATCAATCACGTCATTTTTTAAAGCATCCTTTGCATCTGTCTCATTACCAATAAGATAGTTCCAGCTTGCCCATGCTAGAGGCTTGTTGGGCAACACCTGAGTATCAGTATGCAGGACAGCGGTATTTTTGCTAAAGCGGAAATGACTCAACACCTCAGCTTCATCGGTACTGGCATCTGCTAGAATCTTGAGCGCGGTATCTGCATGACAAGCAAAGATAACGTCATCAAACACAAGGTGTTCAACCTTATCATCAGTGCGGCTCTTATCTTGAATGGTCAACGTCACCTTGTCGCCATCATCAGCACCCATACGAGTAACAGACTGCACCGGGCAATTTACCCTTACCTGGCCGCCTGCCTTGACAAAGCGTGGCAGCAATTTATTGACATATTGTTTAGAGCCGCCTTTGATGGTGAACCATTGCGGACGATTGACTACATCGAGCAGTCCATGATTATCAAAAAACTGGGCAAAAAATACCAATGGGAAATCTTGTACGTCATCCAGACTGGCTGACCAAATAGCAGACACCATAGGCAGCAGATAATTATCGGTAAATAGCGACCCATAGCGTTTTTGCGCTAGATAATCGCCCAATGTTTGCGCAGTAAAACCGCTGACATCTTGCCCCTGTGCACGCGCCGCATCATAATCTTGGCGCAGCTGCTTGATATGCTTATTAAACTGTAGGATATCTTTGATAAATTGCCAAAACTTAGGATTGAGGACATTCTTGCGCTGCGATAATAAGGTATTGAGCGTGTGACCGTTATACTCAAAATGACGCGCGATATTTTTTACTGAAAAGCTCATATCCGTTGCTTGAAACGGCACTTGTAACTCATGGAGTAAGCGAAAAAAGTTGGGATAGGTACGCTCATTAAAGACAATAAAACCGGTGTCTATTGCGCTGTTTTCTACTTTACTGCTCTTTGCTTTTTTGCCATCTTGTAGCGCCACATCAATGGTATTTACATGCCCGCCAATATAATCACTGGCTTCAAATATCGTCACCTCATGCTCTGCGACCAAATAATGAGCACAAGTCAGTCCTGAGACCCCCGATCCGATGATAGCGATACGCTTTTTCGCGGGCGCATTAGCTGAATCTTTAAAGGCGTTGGGCTGTTTTTTATTGGTTGACACTGTATTCGTACTGGCACGCTTACGACGGTTAAACAGCATAAAAGCATTCCTTTCTATATTTTTGTTTTTGCTATTATTTGGACGAGCGATATTTTATAAACACAAGGGCATTTCATTCATTTAATCGTTAGAGCATATCCTCTATCCAACTGAAACTCATCTCAAAGGGCTAACAATGAAGACATGCCCTAGGCTGTTATTTTTTACTCAGCTTACTACCCACTTGTTGCCAGACCAAATCTGGCAATGTACCCAGCACTTTTAATGGCAAGGTGAGTTTTTTAGGGAATTCGATAACATCATGGCCGCTGGCAATACCATCGCGTATCGCTTGGCTTGCCTGTTTTGGTGTTTGGATAAATGGCATGGGAAAATCATTTTGTTTGGTCATTGGCGTTTCGACAAAGCCGGGAACGACTAAGCTCACCGAGATATCCTGCGGAGCAAGACTAATCTGTAAGGTTTTCATAAGATAATGGATAGCGGCTTTTGAGCTACCATAGGCTTCGGCACGAGCAAAAGGCACATAAGCAGAGGCTGAGCCGATACCGACCAAGCGACCTTTTGAAGCAATCAGCTTTGGCAACACCCCTTCGATGGCGTGCGATAACGTGCCCATATTGACTGACATGACTTTCATAAACACACTACTGTCAAAGTTTGGCATGTCTAAATACTCACACATGCCAGCACCGCAAATGGCCACATCAATCTGGCTAACCTTATCAAAGGCGGCAATGACTTTTTCTCGATCCATAAGATCCAAATCAATCGTCTCTGCCCCTAATGCTTTCAGCTCAGCCAGTGCTTCATCATCTCGTCCAACGGCATAGACATGATGACCGTCTAGCAGATAGTCTTTGGCCAGTTGCTTGCCAATACCTGAGGTCGCGCCAGTGATAAGTATGTGTTGTTTTTCGGGAGCGTTTGTCATCGTTAATATCCTTGTTAACCATTTTTATCATATAGAAATTGTGACGGGTATAAAGCACTTATAATTCGTTTTTTGTTTTTATTGAGAGTGAGTATTAGTAACATTTACATTAACTAATTACATCACTTATTTATCAAATCTAAATAATTATAGTATAAGGCTGCGGCGCTATTGTTGTGACTTCGCAATCAATGACGCACAAGTTATGCTATCAATATGACATATATTTGATCAAATAAAGGCTAAGACCCTCTGCAAAAGCGTCATTTTCTGTTACTGCCTCTATGAGACAGCGTAATAGCAGCATGCTACAATGCCAAAACTGGCAAGCTTTATATTGAGCGCTAACGACTTATTATTCAGTAATAGCCATGTATTATTCGGCGATGCCTGATATGCATAATAAAATGACGCTAAAAAACGCTTAAACTACCTTATAACATGTCCTGATAATGCTTAAAACGTTATATAATTACCAGCAGATTTTCACCAACCCACTCCCATACGAAAAGGAGCTCTCATGAGCGAATTGCAATTGTCTGACCGTGTCAACAACATCAAACCATCCCCTACCTTAGCAATCACCAATAAAGCCAAAGAGCTAAAAGCCTCAGGCAAAGATATCATTGGTCTAGGTGCTGGCGAACCTGATTTTGATACGCCAGAACATGTCAAAAAAGCAGCAATCGATGCCATCAATGACGGCTTCACCAAGTACACTGCTGTCGATGGCACCCCAGAGCTCAAAAAAGCCATCATTGAGAAATTCAAGCGTGATAACGACATCAGCTATGAGCCAAATGAAATCTTGGTATCGGTCGGTGGTAAGCAATCCTTCTTTAATCTTGCCCAAGCTTTTATCAATCCTGGTGATGAAGTCATCATTCCAGCACCGTACTGGGTCAGCTATCCTGACATGGTCATCATCGCAGAAGGCGTGCCAGTCATTGTTAAATGCCCAGCTGAGCAGGACTTCAAAATTACTCCAGAGCAATTAGAAGCTGCCATCACTGACAAAACCAAAATGCTGGTATTGAACAGTCCTTCTAACCCAACGGGCATGATTTATACGCTAGATGAGCTAAAAGCTATCGCTGACGTGCTGAAAAAGCACCCACAAGTCTATGTGGCCTCTGACGACATGTACGAGCACATTCGCTGGACGGGTGATAAGTTCTACAATATCTTGAATGCTGCGCCTGAGCTTAAAGACCGCGCTATCATCCTAAATGGCGTATCAAAAGCCTATGCGATGACCGGCTGGCGTATCGGCTATGCTGGTGGCCCTGCTAAATTAATTGGTGCGATGAAGAAAGTACAATCACAATCAACCTCATGCCCGACCTCTATCAGTCAAGTCGCTGCCGAAGCTGCTATCAGTGGTGACCAAAGCGTACTAGAGCCTATGGTCGCGGCATTTGAAAAGCGTTGTGATTTGGTCGTTGATGGTCTAAATGCCATTAAAGGCATCACATGTCTACGTCCTGATGGCGCATTTTATGTCTATCCTGACATCAAACCACTCATCAAAGCGGCTGGTCTATCGTCATGTACTGAGTTTTCAGCATGGTTGTTAGAGAAAGTTGGCGTTGCGGTCGTTCCTGGCGATGCCTTCGGTCTGGGCGGTTATATGCGTATCTCTTACGCCACTGATGAAGCAACACTAAAAGACGCCTTATCGCGTATCGAAAAAGCGGTTGCTGATTTAGACGTTGCTGAATAACGATTATATTTAATCTACTATAAGTAATAAGCATTAGAAATATGTAAATAAAAAAGACGCTCACATAAAGGATATGTGGGCGTCTTTTTTATTGTGGTTTTAACAACTACCGATAATGAAAAACGTCTTAAAAACCATCATCATCCTATTAAAAACCATTAATGTTGTTAATTATGCAAAAAAAGCTTGACGTATTTTTTATCTTTGCTAGAATACGCCCCACTTAGCAAGAACTCGTTAGAGACTTTCTAAGCTCGTTGTAAGCCATGAAACACTTACAGCTTATTCTCCAATAGCTCAGTTGGTAGAGCAACGGACTGTTAATCCGTGTGTCCCTGGTTCGAGCCCAGGTTGGAGAGCCATATTTTAGTCGTAAATTTTTTGAGTCATCTTTGATTCGATTATGGCATTTGCCAAGACCCTCATCACTTTGATGGGGGTTTTTTTATGGGTGTTATTTATTGCTTTATGTTTTAGATATTACTAAAAATATTTTACTACCGACTCATGAAAACGACCGTCAGTACTTATAGTCAGTCCAATATTAAAAAGATACAGCTGGACTGGGATGAATTTTTTGCAGCCTCTGTCGGCATAGGCACAGCAAGCCAGAAAAATTCATACCAGTTCCGCGTTATTAAACAACGTATCCATTTATTTAATATTAACTATAACTAACGGCCGTATTTTAAATTATTATCGGTAACTATCTCTCGGTAAATATAAGGTAAATATCTCTCGGTAAATACAAGCAGTTACGGTAAGAAAATTGAAATATGCGCTTGCTCTTTATTTTCTTGGATGACGTTATCATAAGCTGAGAGTTGATGATCCGTGAAGCTATTGGTCAGATACCACATAGTTGTAAATATCGCCGTCAATAGCACTGCCATTACGGCAACGATGATCCATAGCGGTGTCTCACTGGTCAGTGTATGCTTAATCTGATCAGGAATCGCCCAAAATGGCGAAAACTCGTTTTTATTACCACGCAAATGCTCAATCTCATCACCCAAACGCGAGATAAGATAGCGTATCTTTTCTGGCGCCTCTAAACGATACTTTCCTTGAAAGCCAAGCAACATCGCATAATGATAGACTTCTAACGCTGGCAGACGCCTCTCCCCTTGTTCGCGCAGACCATCTAAGCGCTCAAAGAACTCATTGCCAGCGATTTGCGAGCCAAACAAATCTAACTGTAAAGGGTTTAGCTCCCAAGCATCCTTTAACGTTTGAAACTCTGGCTCTTGCGACGTCATGATTGTCTCATCAATCAGCGCACAATAAGCGTACTTGGCTTCGTGAATATCTTCTGACAAAAAGCCCTTTTTACGAGCGTTCATTTCGAACTTATCTAAAAACTCGTATATTTTTTGACGGAACTTACGCGGTTCGGTACTAAAATAATGATTACGCAATAAGAAAACCAAGTAAAAGCCGTCATACATGATATCAACCAGCGACTGGCTGCTGATGCGTCTATCAAGGCCATTCGCTGATACTTTTGATGCCACCTCGCCTGAATCTAGCAATGAAGGCGCAGAACCCGTTGAATTGTTTGCTGACATGATCGTTCCTAATACTAATTATTTGAAATACAACTGAATAAAAGGGTTTGGTTAAAGATTATCCATAAGCAAAAATTGAGTGAGATATTTTAGATATAAACATCAATTTCTCATAAACCCTTATTCATAACATTTCTCAGAAAAACTACTGCACGATGGCCATCAGCTCTATTTTTAAGTCATCAAAGCCGTTCGGTACATAAATACAGATAGACTCAGACTTAATCATCTCATCATACAGCTCACCGACCGGTTCGATAGTGAAGTAGCTAAAGCCTGGTCTTACCGGTATCGCACTAGGTACTTGGGTGACATGCGAGACTGGTGACCCCGGTAGTGCTGATAGTACCCGCTTCTCTACCGCGTCTGGCGTTGCCACTTTAAAGCGTCTTGGCACGATATCAATGAGCTCATGCATCGGTAGCGATGAGCTAACCGACAGATACAGCTGTGAGCTGCGAGTAATCTTGTCACTGCTCAGCTCCCCTGTGTAGTAAGACGGTTTATTTTGACGCAAAGGAATAGAGATAAAGTTGCTAGCAATCACCGTATTGAGCAGTTCGCGAATGATCAAAATGATACTGATAAAAGACTCATTGGCATTGTTATGCTGATAAGAGGGCAAATCACCTACTTTATATAATGAGCTAAAGGTCGCCAATTGACTGGCAACATTCAATAGCGCCTCATAAAGCCGTTCTGGATGTAGCTTGGCATTATTGTATAAATGGCTGAGCTGAGAGTATGCGGTATTTAGCGTATGCAAAAGCCAAAAAGACGCAATGTCTGATGAGCGAAACTCTAGCAAATCATTGTTAGATTGACGATGATGGTCATAGAGAGAGGTGGACTTGGTATTAATCATCGTCATCAAGCGATAGACTTGGTTGACCAATGCAGGATTACTGGTGATATGGACGCTAGGCACAATATAATCCTCGTCCACTTGGTAGACACCTTGGGTGGTACGCAGCAACTTAGCAACTAGCAAAGAGACGGTATCTTGACTGGGCGCTTGAGCAGAATGGCTCAGCTGCAAGCTTGGTGACAGTTGAATAACATCGATCATCGCTTCGGCAGCTTGACTGTACAGATCTTGTGCCTCGACCGTATTTCTCACATAGCGTGCTGGGTTATCGCTTTGCTCTGTCTGTATATTGCTACCGCCACTATGAACAATCTCAAGGCTCAAAAACACGAATATCTCATCGTCGTTACGGTGAGTATCAAGCGTGATTGGCTTTGGCAGCGCATCGGTACGTGGCGCTTGATAGATAGTACCGTCTGGTAGCACACCGTAGATGCTTTGGAAGCTTAATAAATTGCTCTCTAGTAATTGTTTATCAATTTGCACGTCTGCTATGCCATAAGCATAAGGGTGCATCAGTGTCATACTTAGTGCACGTTGCGAGTTATGATAGCTGTCTTGAATCTGAAAATGCTGGGGTCTTAAAAACAGTCCCTCTCCCCATAATACTCTATGTTTACTCAAGGCTATCTCCTACAAGCAGCTAACCAGCGGTTGCTGATAATATTTAAGTTTGGTGGTAAAGTCAGGCACTAACTCTGGATTGACGCCTTCTTTGATATTGATATCACAAGCGCCGATATTTAAAACCAGCGCTTGGTCAAAATCGATACTATCAAGTGGTATCAATACCTGCGAGCGTTTCTGCGTATGTCTCAGTCCAACTTTGATGGCAATAAACTGTGCATCCTGTGGAATACTTAGCTTAAGACTGGTGGCACGATTGGGAATGACGCTAACTTCTTTAGCAGCCCGCTCCTCTACCTCGGCGAATTGGTTCTCTTCTTCCAAAAATCCAATATAAGCCGTACTCGCAGTGCCTTGTTTGGCACGTCCAGCATTGGCATTAGCCGCAGGAAGAATTTGTAAGGTAATACTTTGACGTTTTAGCTGTTCTTGCAAGGCTTTTTGCTCGTCATTCATTGACTCAAGCCGCTGTTGCTGTTGCTCTAGTTGCGCTTTTAGGTTTTGTAAATCTTCATTCATTGCCGTGCTTTTATGGCTAATAACGTCTTTCATGCTATCGATGACGGAAGCTTCGTTATTGCTACCTGACTTGCCAGCCAGTACAGACGCATTACTATCAGACTTACTAGCGCCACTGAGGCTACATCCTGATAGCGTGGTCGTTAATACCCAACCAAGAGCCACTGCCGCTATAGATAATTTCATACATTTGTCCATATTATTTCTGTATTTTGCTTTGTTATTGTCGTTATTGACTGGTCAAAATCTCTGCCATTTGCGGGCGACCAAGCACGCCTTTTTTGCGCAGCTCAACATGGCCCAAATCCATCATACGCCAGTCGCCGCCCCACACTAGTCCAGCCGATTTTGCTACTTTACCATATAACTGGTAGCCCTGCATCGCCCATGGATCCTTTTCAGTAATCACAATTTTACCATTTCTAATAAAGGCGCTATCGCCTGCTAGACCAAACTGATGATAGCTCTTATAAGATCCTGCCTTGGTGACATTTGGGCCTTTTTTGAGCAAGCGTGCTTGCCTTCCCGGACTACGATAGCCCTCTAGCAGCACCATGTCATAACCATATTGATCACTCATCACCTTATAGACAGTCAACAGCCGTTGGACAAACTCAGAGTTCATCTTATTCCAATTACGGTCAGCATTTCTGATGTTAATGTGCCCATTGCTGATATGCGATGCCAAAATATCACCCGAGTAGCCCGTACTGTGGTCTTGGGTATTTAAATCAGACAGGTCAGGTTCAGGGAGCATTAAAGGCCTTTGTACTGGTGACGCGTCCGTCGCCACCTCCGGCCAATAGCCCTCGTCGGTTTGCGTGGCTTGATAGCTGGCAATCTCTGCTTCTAGCTCAGCGAAAAGCTCAGCAGGCGGCGCAGGCGGTGGTCGCAATCGCTCCCCGACCAGTAATTGACTGATTTGCGAGTTGGCAGTATTCAACGAGTCATCTTGAGCATGATAAACCTCAAGAGAGTTATGCATAATCAGAAAATAACACCCCACTGTCGTCGTAAGAATGGCTAAAACAGATAAAGTGGGAACAATAGGAATGCTGTTAGGCGAGATACGTGGCAGAACTGGTAGCTTGAGCGTGGGGCGTTGAAGTTTGATCACCGAGACGCCTTGCCAAACAGTGCTCACCTTATCAAACAGTCGCTCATACAGCTGACGATCAAAAAGCATGATAATCACTGTAATGGAAACAAGCGTAAAAAGGATAACGACCAAATAAATCATAAGGAAAATAATGGCACAGTGAGGCATAAAGAAAAACAGCGGGCAAAATATTGGAAAATACTAATGTTCAGCCATCAGCATGTCGTAGCTGGCTATTATATAGACAGATGAGATATTTTTTTATAAAAAACCCAACTTAATTGTATTTTTTATTAACTGGCTATATTGACTAGTGATATAGCATGGCGATGAGCAAAAATCGAGAAGAAAAACCATCTTATGCTAATTAACCAAGCAAAGTAATGATACATGGTAGCGAGAAATCTTCAAATACCATAAACTACCTCTAATAAAATTATGTAGATAAGGGGTATGGCAAGTGGGCGTAAAAAAGCTAATAACTTACGGGCGCTATGCTCTTGCACTTTTTTTAGTCATTTATCTGTTATTGGTTTGGATGTACTTTAAAGATAATACGCTGCAACTTACCTCTGCAAGACTGCTGCTATGGTTTGTGATTATTCCAATAATTTTGTTTGGCTTTATCGTGTTTATTAAATGGCGACAAAAAAAATCAGAAGCAGAAGAACTAGCGCCAGCTCAGAAAATAAGCAAAAAAATAAAGGCGCCACCTATCGATTCTTATCAATTGTTTATAAATAGTAGTATCTGTCTACCCGAAGGGATTGATTGGCCTGAAATCATAGACAATGATAACGATCTCACGGTATTGAGTGAAGCGCTATCAGACTTTGACGGCTTACCAATATTAACCAAGCCGATTGAGGGTGTGATCACCGAACAAACAGCGCTCTACGCTTACGATAATGAGCTAGATAACGAGGCATATCCTGAAGACGCGGCTGAAAGCCTAAATGAGCAAACCTTGCGTCTATGGGCATTGATTGATAATCAACTTACCGCAAGTGATGATGCACTAAGTGTACTGGCTCAGCATTTTGAGCGCATTATGCAACAAAATATCCATGAGCCAAACTCAGCGCTGAATATCCATCCAGAATGGCAGCAACACTACATCGCGAGCACAACAGAAGACTCCTCTGCAGAGGATAGCCTTCCCGTTATCTCATTGTCTACGCTGTCTATTTATTTGTCTATTCCTGAGCTGGCTGATGCTAATTATCTGGTTGAAAGGCTAAAACAGCAATTGGCAACCTATGGTATTCCCGAGCAGCTACTCACTATTCAGACCATCATCGCTGATAAAAATCCTCGTCATACAGACTCTTTTCATAATAGCCATGACGGTGCTGATAACGAGACCTATCAGCCGCTGCAATTTATTCACGGGCAACTTATTGCTCTGACTAAAGCTGCGACCCCCGAGATTTGTCTTTTTATCACCGTCGACTCACAGATTAATGAGCAATGGCTTGAAGCAAACTTATACGTAGACAACGCCTCCAATCTCTTGCCTACCGAAGCCGGTATATTGCTGATTTTCTATAACAAAGCCGCCAAAGACCTTCTCGATCTAGATCACAAGGTACGTTTTTCCATGACTGAAATTGGCGAGGCGCTACCCAATGATGCCAGTAGTATGGCCGCTGAGGTGCCGCAGCAGGCTTATAGCAATACTCGCCAGCATTATTTAGCAAATTTGAAAACGATAAAACAGCTGTTACTAGATAATTCATTTGCTCTATTAGATCGCCATGACGACAAAACCAAGGCAGAAGAAAAAAAGTCAGCGCAGGCCATTGACAATAAAACAACAATGACAGATGCGTTAAGTGAAAATAGTATCACCCTCTTGTCAGACATTAATCCATCAACACAACCTTACGACTTATCCCTACTTATGACATTTATCGATGAATTTATAGCGCAAGGGGCGCTAGTAAATGACCATCATTTAGGGCATTATATGCCTCTGAACTCATGGTTACAGCCTTTTTTAAGTCTCGCACTGTTGGTCAGCGCTGCCAAAGAACAGCCACAGGAGTCTGACATTAAACTCCTTATTACCCAACATAAGCACCGCTGTATGTTGTGGCTTGCAGAGTCCAACCAAACACTTTAGCCACTTTTAGTTCAGTTAATATTGCTCGTTTTATCGCTTATATCAGTCATTGTTTATGATGAAATGATGACTCTCTATTATTTCAAGATCACATTAGGTAGCAGGCATGTTCTCAAGGTTTTTTCATCTCATCTACAATCCAAGAGTGTTATTGGTCTTAGCTATCATAGTCGCTCTGGTCTTACTCTATGATTATGTCGCGCTACAAGCCTTCTTCGTCATTATCGGTGTCTCCATAACCTGTCTGCTACTAGCGTGGTTTGGCTACTACTGGTGGAAAAAGCGTAAAAAGGCGGCCGCTGAGCTCGCAGATTTAGTAGAAGACAATAACGATGAAGGCGCTAATAGTGCCAATAGTAGTGCTGCTAAAGACGAGAATGCACAAGAAGTACAGGCCTTACGTCAGCAAATGCAAGACGCTATTAAGACCATTCGCAAGTCTAAAATTGGCGATCAAACTGGCAAAGCTGCACTGTACGAGTTGCCATGGTATATGGTCATTGGTAACCCAGCAGCAGGTAAAAGCTCGGCGGTACTTCACTCTGGGCTAAAATTCCCGTTTATGGAAAAAACCAACAAGCTGTCGGTACAAGGTGTCGGCGGTACTCGTAACTGTGATTGGTTTTTTTCTACCGAAGGCATCCTACTCGATACCGCAGGACGCTACTCTGCCTACGAAGATGACCGCTCAGAATGGCTGTCGTTTTTAAACCTATTGAAGAAGAACCGCCCCAAAGCGCCTATCAACGGTATTATTATCGCCGTTAGTATCGCTGAGCTTACCAAAAATGACCCCAGTTACGCACTAGACTTGGCCAAAAACCTGCGTAGCCGTGTGCAAGATTTAACAGAGCAATTAGAAGTTTATGCCCCCGTTTATGTGGTCTTCACAAAAATGGATTTGGTATCAGGCTTCCGTGACTTTTTTAATGATTACGAGCAAGAAGAGCGCGGGCAAGTATGGGGCGCGACGATTCCCTATCCCGAAGACCCTGATAGCATCAATATCAGCGATGTGTTTGAAGAGCATTTTGGCGTGCTGGTTAACGGTCTAAAAGATCTTAGCACCACTAAGTTGTCTCTGCGTCACCAACGTACGGTATCTCCGAGTCTGATGACTTTTCCCATGGAGTTCCAATCATTACGGCCGATGATTAGAACGCTGATGCACGCCTTATTCGAAGACAACCCTTTTCAGTTTAAGCCCATACTACGCGGATTTTACTTCACCAGTGCCTTACAAGAAGGGCAAGTCAGCAGTCAAATGACCTTACAAATGGTGCAAAATTACGACTTGCAACCACCTGCAGTGCCTTTAAGTGCTCAGCAAGAAGCCGCCGACAAGCCTTACTTCTTGCATGATTTATTTTCTAAAGTCATCTTAAAAGACAAGCATTTGGTCAAACAACATAAAAACCGCAACAAGCGTAGCCATCGCGCGCTGGCCACCCTCGCCTCTGTGGTGGTGCTATGTACAGCGGTTGGTTTATGGACTTGGTCTTATGCCAATAACAAGCAATTGACTGAACGTGTAGAAGCTGACTTGCAGCAAGTCGCACTAATGCAAAAAAATGCTAATGGTGATTTGCAGTCACAACTTGAGTCACTCACTATCCTGCAAAGTCGAATAGAGCAACTCGAAGGCTACGACGAGAATCGTCCGTTGTCGCTGAGCTTTGGGTTATATCAAGGAGATAAGCTCAAAGAAAAACTGCTATCTGAATATTATAATGGTGTAGGCATTATCGTGTTAGCGCCTACCAAACAAAACATTGAAAGGTTTTTGACCGACGTCAATACGAATGCGGCAGACCTGAAAGTGCAGGAGGCAGAAACGTCAGCAGCTGAATCCGAAACCGTGAGCAACGACGCTTATATACAATCTGACCCTACCGACGTAGAGGATGCTTATAATGCGCTGAAAGCTTATCTGATGCTGGGCAATCATGAGCACTTAGAAACCAGCCATTTGAGCGATCAAATGACACGTTTTTGGCGCACTTGGCTTGAGTCCAACCGTGCTGATATGCCGCGTGACAAGATGATTCGTCAGGCTGAGCGCATCTTAAGCTTTACGCTTGCTCATGTCGACGACCCCGCCTTTCCATTGATTCAAAATGACTTGGGACTGGTGGATAAAACCCGTACGACGTTGTCTAAAGCCAGTAAAGGCCAACCTGCCCGTGAGCGTGTCTATTCTGAGATTAAAATGCGCTCCTCTGCTCGCTTTCCATCGGTGACTGTCGCACAAATTACCCAAGACAGTGCCAATGAAGTACTGCTAGGCAGTTATGTGATCTCCGGCACCTTTACCAAGCAAGCATGGGAATCGTTCGTGAGTGATGAGATTGATAGAGCTGCTACCAATAGAGTGGTTGCCGACGATTGGGTACTTGCGACCAGTAGCAAAGATGATTTGACGCTGACAGGCAGCCCTGAACAAATACGTCAATATCTGGTCAATCGCTACAAACAAGAGTACATCATTGAGTGGAAGCGCTTTTTATCACAGGTCTACATCCGTGATAGTAAAGGCTTCGACGATCATGCGCTCTTATTAAATCAGCTGTCTAACGCCACCGAATCACCGCTAAAAACACTATTTGAGACGGTAGATCGTCAGACCCAGTGGGACAATAAAGCCGCAAACCAACCCGCAGCGAATGGCTCCAACTCTCGGCGCTCATTTGTCAATTGGTTCAAGCAAACGATCCTGCGTCAAAGCCCAGCTGAGCTTCGTCAAGCAGAAGCGGCGATGAATAATGGCAGTAATAACAGTACTAATGAAGCGGCAGCCGTCCCTGCCAGCACCGGCATGGTAGCGCAGGAGTTCTCCTCAATACACAACCTAGTCACCCCAAGAGAAGACAATCAAGACTTATCGCTATTGGATAACTATTTGGCAAGCTTAGGAGATATTAGAACGCGGTTCAATAACATAGCCCGTAGCGATGATATCGGTCCTGATGCCTTGTTATTTGCTTCGCAAACGCTCAGCACTGAAGGTTCAGAGATGACCAAGTCCTTGCAGATCTTAGATGAGCAAATACTTAGCCAAGCCAACTCTGAAATAAAACAGCTGGTACGTCCATTGCTAAGCGAGCCGCTAACTCGCTCATTTACGATGCTCCTCACCCCGACTAAGGCTGAGATTAATAAAGTCTGGCAAGCACAAGTATACAAGCCCTTTTTGGATAACTTGGGCAATAAATATCCATTTACCGCCAATGCTAACTTGGAGGCAACCCCTGCTGAGATTGGACAGTTCTTTGGGGAAGATGGCTATGTCGCCAAGTTTGTTAACGAAACCTTATCGCCTTTTATCATCCGCCGAGGCGATCAAATCTCAAGTAAAATTTGGAATGGTGCAGGCTTAGGTCTGAATCCTAAGTTCGTCGCTGATTTTGGCAGATATTTTGTCAACTATACTGGTGGCAATGCTGGAAGCGCGTCAGGCGCGAGTGGTGGCAGTGCCACTGCCAATCAAACCACATTCCAAATCATGCCTTTACCGGTTAGCGGTTTGACCGAATATACGATCGTCGTTGATGGACAGCAGCTGCGTTATCGTATGGGTACGCAAGCATGGACGACGTTTGTATGGCCAAATCCAAGTAGCCAACCAGGAGCCAGCATCAGAGCCAAAAACTACGATGGCAGGGATTACACCATATTTGAGGAAGCCGGCAGCTTTGGCGTTGAAAGACTGATTAATAGCGCCCGCCGCACTGAGCTTGGCGACAATATCTTTGAGATGGCATGGTCAGGTGATGGCATCACTATTCCGGTACGTTTTAGAATCATCAGTGGTAGCAGTAGCACAGCCAGTCAAGGGCGCTCTAACAACCCCTTTACTGGTATGAAACTCCCTAACGAGGTGATTGCCCTTGGGGTCACACGTACGGCAAGACCTGTTACGGATAATAGCGCAGCGGCTAATAGCAATAATGCTCGTGAATCAACCGGTCAAAATACTGAGCAAACGAGTACAGCCCCTCCAGTAGCAGGCGTGTTGAACTTGGCTCCTAGTACAGACGCCAATACAGATGCTAATACCAGTGCTACCACGAGTAACGTTCAGAACACCGAGGACAATAGTGGCAATGGCGCACAAACTGCCTCGTCTCCAACTACGGCTACCTCTGAACCGCGGGAGCCAACGCCATGACTCCTGAATCACTACCCCTAGTTTATTTTGGCAAATTACCAGCTCGTGGAGACTTTATCAGGGCGCGCGCTCATATCGCTGAGACCAATGCAATTGATCAATGGGTCAGTCAAGCCTTGGCGATATCAGAAAACTTATTCAGTGACGCGAGTGACTCGTTGATAGACAGCCCACCGACGAACAACATTGCTTTTTTGAACTTTAGTCACGTAGATACGGTATCTAACGAGATTATTACCGGCGTCCTGCTTCCTAGTCATGACAGTAGCCATAGAAACTATCCGCTTATCGGTTTTGGTGTGCTTCATCTCGATAAACCAAAAAGCTGGATGAACTACCTGCCCGTTAAGTCATTAACGCTGTGGAATGAGACTTATGAAGTCCTAAGCGTGGCTAAATCTAAAACCGATAGCGCTGAGGTTATGGCGGGTCTGAACGACGGTCAGCTTACCGTCAATAAAAACGCCAGTACCCACTATTACGATTTTATCAATACCACCACATTGCACGACATCGCGATATTGATGAACATCAGTAAATCACAACTGATACAACAAATCATAGCCACAGGCTTGTTATTCTTACCGACTTATAGCAAAGGCTTTAGCGGTCTGAATAAAGCCATATATTGGACCCTGACCTCTGACAGAGAAAATGCCATACATATGGCGACTTTTTGGCATGATCTTATTAGCGGTTTTTATCAGCCACACCAGCTCTATCTGAATACGTATCTGTACCGAGTTTCAAACTGCTACCGCCTGCTATTGAGCTTTACCAAGCCGGACGGTTGCATGCTTAGCCAGCTGGCAAGTAGTGAGGACAGTCATCCCGATGATTGGGTAATCATTGCTCATAGTGACTGGACACAAAGCTATATCGATGAAGATATCGGCTTAACTCGGTTTAACAAAATATTGTTGCAAGATGACCTTTATCTGTACGATACTAGACAACTGTTTAAAAAAACCTTCTTGGCACAGTAGATATTCGATAATTGATCGTTAACAAGCATGCTCTCAATAACAGTAAGATTAGAAAAGGTATTTTTATGCTAGCCCAAGTCTCAACCACAATACCTAAATTAACACGTCGTAAAAAAAGCCTATTATTCGCTGCTGTTACTTTGTCTATGAGTGCTGCGGTGTTTGCGGCTCATAATGATGCTCATATTAATAATAGCCCTGAAGATGTGCCTGTGGTCATTAAAGGTGTCGTAGCTACCAGCTCGGATAAGCAGCAACTCCTTGAAAAGCTAAAGGCGCAATACCCTAACAAGCCCGTCAGAGATGAGATCGAAGTGCGTTCTAACATTAGCATACCGACCAACTGGCAACAGGTAGCGACCGCTATTATCGATAGTGATATCTCCAATATCCGTCAGGGTCGTATTGATATTCATGGGACTACCATTAGCTTGCATGGCAAGGTGAGCAGCATTGAGCAAAAGCAAGCCATCCAAAACCGGATACACACGCGCCTCACCGATCTTTACCAATTAGAAAATCAATTGGTCGTCGTAGAAGGTGAGCAGCGACTTATCGATGACACCTTGGGCAACCGTATTGTCGAGTTTGAATCCGGCAGCGCGAAGTTGACCTCAATGGGACTGGGTATTCTAGACGATATGGCTGGCGTCCTGCAGCGTGTTGGCGATAAGCCAGTGACCATCATTGGACATACTGATAATGTGGGCAACCCAAGCGCCAATCTGGTCTTATCTAACAAGCGTGCCGAAGCAGTTAAGCAATACCTCATCGGTCGTAACATTGATGCGGCCCGTCTAAGTACCGCTGGTAAAGGTGACGCTGATCCTATCGCGAGTAATGACAATGAAGAAGGACGCACTCGTAACCGCCGGATCGAATTCAATCTTGGTGAATAACGCTGCTATATACGTTGATCATGGCAGCTAAGCACTGATGCTTATGATGCCGTCTCTGACACAAGAGGGACTACCCCTATGTTACGCTTGACCAACACCGTGCTTCCGATGCACCCTGATAGGCTGTATGCGATTGAAAGCAATAGCCAAGCCCCTTACGCCAGTGCTCGACAAGATATGGCGGCTCACCGAGCGTGGCTACAGAAACTGACTCATGCTCATGAGGAAGCACACATCATCGCTCAGCTGAACCCGAACGGCTGTCACCAGCAAGAGCAGCACGGTATTGATACCTATCTATTACACGTCTATATCCATGAGCGCCATCATCCCCCTTTCACACCGTTGACGGCTTTAATCGGTAGTGCATTAACCTTGAGCTTTGATACGCCGAGCGGATTGACCTATCGTCATCTCTATATCACAGCCATTCGTCAATTGGATCATGATGGCAGTTATGGCTATTACCGTCTGCTGGCACAGCCGATTACCTATCGCTTGCATCAGCATCTACACAGTCAAATAGACACCAATTTATCTGTTCTCACTATGGTCTCAGAGCGCCTCAGCACACTAGATGTGGACGTGGTCGATGACAGCAGCAACGGTGAAAATGATACGAACTGGATACCCGCTCGTATGACTCAGTGGCAAATGAGTCACTGGTCACATATTTGTGAGCGCCTCGCGCGTCAAGGGCTGACGGCTTATCTGCGCCATGAGCAAACAGACGATCACAGCCTGCCAAAGCTCATTATCACCTCCGCCCATCCCAGCGATAGCGATGGCGTCAGCCTAAATATTGGCGCATTACGCTATCAACAAATATTACACGACCGTGTCCATGCGCCTGTCTTGGCCATCAGTGAGCAGGTCATCACCCAACCAAACTCAGTAACGATGCAGCGCTTCAATGCAGCAAATGTCGCACACCCAACCCAGTCAGCCGATATTGCGACGAGCAATAATGGGGATAAAGAAAACAATCAAACGAGTAGTCATTCACTCACTTTAGACAGCCCAGCCGCCTTTGCACCAGTAACCGATACTGAAACTATAGATGAGGCAAGCATAGTCGCTCACAGCCATCAAAGCAGATATAGCGTCTATCACGCCCTCGCCCATGCCACGGATTTGAATGTTGCTGATACTTTTATGCTTGTCGATCACAGTGCGCTCAATCAACACTACCGTGCTACCCATATCGTTCATTTGGCACGCAATAGTCTGGCACATGTGACTGGACTCACCATAAGCCGCCGCCATCATCAGCGCCATGCCTCCTCTTTGGAAGCTGGCATTCACTTAACCCAGCTGAGCCTCATTACCGCTGATACCCCGTGGGTCGGTCCTCTATACAGCAGACAGGCTCTACCGCCGATGACAGGCATTACAGACAGTCAAAGCGATACAGACAGTCGCAACCATATGACCCCGACCAAAAGCTACTTACTGGATAGTCCAGCCCAACCTATCAATCGCCTTGAAGCACAAGCTGGCGCTAACTATGGCACACACTTCACCCATCGAGCGGACGACCAAACTCTCCTGCAGTCTATCGGTGATAGCGAGCATCTAATCAATACTGGCAGTCTATTGTCGTCTACGCGCCCAAGCCTATTTGCCACGGATAATGAACAAGCGGTCGAAAGTGGTTATCGCAACACGGGTAACGGTTTATCGGAATGGATCACTGATCACCGTACAGAAAAAGCGTACTCTCAGCTAAAAGTAGACAGTGCTGGGATATCTGCCAGTCTAAAAATGGGGGTCATCAATCCATCAGACACCGCCAAACGCGAAGGCATCAATGCGACTACTAACGCTCAAATCAATATAAAATCAGGCGAAGCCCTCGTCCTTTCCACTCAACCGCAAACTCATACGCAATCTGGACAGCATAACTACCAGCAGCACACCCCGACTCTGACTCAAACTGGTCTTGGAGGTCAGCACTTAACTGAGCGGTTAACGCAACTGGCAACAGGGCTTGGACGTCATGTCAATGACCACAAAGCGATTAAAACCCAACTTGAAACTATCGCAGAAGAACAGCAAACCAAAACCCATCAAACGATGCCCTACACGCTAATCGATAGCGCAGCATACAGTGCTTATGCCAGTGACGATACGCTGATTCACAGAAGTATGGGTGAGATGATAACCACCACTCAGCAAGACATGAATATCAGTAGTGGCGATAGTCATAACCAAGTCAGTAGCGAGTCTCTAAATATCATAGCCGATGGTCAATTTAGCATGACCAATGCCAAAGAGAATATTACCCTCTCCGCCCATACGGGTAAGCTTGAAGCCACGGCTAAGCAAGATGTGAATATTGCCTCCTCGACTAAAGAGGTTGAGATAGTAGCGACGAATAAAATTACGCTGACGGCTGGTGGTGCGAGTATCACTTTAGATGGTGGTGATATTACGATTACGGCAAAGCAGTTTACGGAGAAGGCTGGTAAGCATAGTAGGGCTGGAGGCGGTGTAGATGGGTTGGGATTGGCAGGGTTGCCTAACATTATTCCTGATAAAAAGACGTTGATGGATGGGGTTTATAACTTAGCGTATCAGTTTGTTGATGATGATGAGGAACCTTATGCTAATACGCCTTACACCGCTATTAATAAAGTAACAGGAGAAGAGTTTAAAGGTAATACAGATAAAGACGGTTGGTCAGAAAGGTTTCAATCTAATAGTGAAGACGATATTGAGGTGGTTTTGAAACTTGATTGGCAGAGTGATAATGAAAGGAGTAAGTAATGTCTTCATCTACAGGTACTACAAAATCTACACCCAATAATAATAAAAAAGTAAAAATTTCTCCTCCTATCGAGTTATTTTTACTATTTTGGGTTGATGAATGGGATAGTGGAACAAAAATGTTTTCTGAGTCAGCACAAACGAGACTAAAAAATATTAAAAAATCAAGCTGGTACAAGTCTAGTATTCATAAGGTTCACTGTCCTCCAATACAAGCCTTACAAGAAATACAAGTCATAATAAATAATTATATAAAAAAATACGGAGGCAAAAGTAAAGTTAGAACTAGAGAAGTAAGTATATTTTCTCATTCTGGAACTGATGGGCCTATCACTTATGATACACCTAACGACCCTCCGCTTAATGACAAAAAAAAGCAAATGCATATAGATGGCTGGTCAAGTATAGATTTTAACTGGGCTACATACAAAGGTGTAACTACAACTAGATGTGTTTTCTTTGGATGTAGATCTGCCTTAAAAACTAATTCTTTTGCTAAAAGAATTTCAGCATTACCGAACTATTCTACTGTTGAAGTTATAGGTCAAAGCACATCATCCTTCCCTTCTGTATTTCCTGATTACCGAGTAACGACAGGCGCTCGAAGTATTCCTATATTTGGAGGAGCAGGCTGGGATATTGCCAATACCTACATGGTAGGTAGCTTAGGCGGCAAGGGTCTTGATTCTATAACTTGGCAGGGAGTAGAAAAACCCAATCTTAAAGATTTTCCAAAAGCGGAAGTTATGAGGTTCTATAAAAATAACACTATTACTAATAATTCTCATCAAGGTATATTCAATGATCATAGGTAAGAAATACTATTGCATACCTTTTATTGTAATTATTCTATTATTAACTATATATTTAGTGAGTAAAGTTATGTCTATTAACGCAGAAAAAAACCTTTATATAGATATAGATGTCGACAAACATTTACAGGATAATATTGTGGTAAATATTGAGTTATTAAGGAATAGTCATGAATATAGTGAGTATGTTGAAACTAAGCTAATTAGTATTCATAATCAAGAAAAATACAGTAACTCGACGAGAAAAATTGATCTTGATAACTCCTTCGTTTATGAACTATTCGTCAACTATAAAAACAGAAAATTTTTTAGTATAAGTAAAGATCAAATATATGATCATTACAATACAGATGTAAAGAATAAATTCAAAATACTAGAAATAGACAATCAAATCTATCTGCTAGATTACGGTTTATATAAAAAAAATGAAAACTATGGTACTACTTTCGATACTTATCTGTTAGAAGAAAAAAAAATATCAGAATTACCTGATTCTAGAAAATTCACTTATTCTTCAGACCATGACCGATTTATAATTCAGCCGATGGATATGGACTCAATAAATTACTTTTCAAAACTTTCATATCCTGAATTGGAAGAATTTAAATTTATTCTTAGTGATCAAAAAAAGATTGAAGAGCTGAAAGCGCAGTAAAGTATATTAATAGACTGCACTAACAAATGATGGTGAGCACTCATAGAGCCGATGATCAAACGCTAGTTCAGTCTATTGGCGATGGTGAGCATTTGATTAATACGGGTAGTCTGCTATCGAATACCCGTCCTAGTCTGTTTACCACTGAGAACGAACAAGCGATAGAGAGTGGTTATCGCAATACCGACAATGGCTTATCAGAGTGGGTCACTGATCATCGTAGCGCGCAAGCGTACTCGCAGCTCAAGGTCGAAGACGGACAAGTGGGCGCAACGTTTAAGATGGGGGTTATTAATCCATCGGACACTGCTAAACGCGAAGGTATTAGCGCTACCACCAACGCGCAAATCAATATAAAATCAGGCGAAGCGCTCGTTCTCTCCACCCAAGCACAAACCCACGCTCAATCTGGACAGCATAACTATCAACAGCATACCCCGACGCTGACGCAAACAGCATTGGGTGGTCAACACTTAGCTGAGCGACTCACGCAATTGGCAACGGGACTAGGCAGAAACGTCAAAGACCATGCCAATATTAAAACTCAGTTAGAGAGTATCGCCAAGGAACAAGACACTAAAACCCATCAGCAAACACCTTACACGCTAATCGACAGCGCAGCAGACACAAGTTATGTCAGTGACGATATACTGATTCATAGAACTATGGGTGAGATGATTAATACCACTCAGCAAGATATGATGATCAGTAGTGGCGATAGTCATCATCAAGTCAGTAGCGAGTCTCTAAATATCATAGCCGATGGTCAATTTAGTATGACCAATGCCAAAGAGAACATCACCCTTTCTGCCCATACGGGGAAACTTGAAGCGACCGCTAAGCAAGATATCAACATCGCCTCCTCGACCAAAGAGGTTGAGATAGTCGCAACGAACAAGATCACGCTGACGGCTGGTGGTGCGAGTATTGTCTTAGAAGGCGCTAATATCACTATCGCCGCTAAGCAGTTTACGGAGAAAGCTGGGAAGCATAGTAAGGCTGGAGGCGGTATGGATGGGTTAGGATTGGCGGGGTTACCACAACATATCGTTAAACTAAAAAATTCAGTACTACGAAAACCAGATTGGGTTGCTTTTGAAGAAAATACTCTTGATTTAGCTGGAATGAAATGTCGCTTGACTCTAACCAATGGAGATTCTATAGATTCAATATTTGACGAAAACAGTTATGTAGAGTTTAAAGATATATACGGCGAAGAAGTAAGAATATTTGAAATTTTATTTGATGAAAAGACTAAATCTAAAAATAGCTTAGTTGACGATATATTAAAATTAATGTCCGAGTAATATTAAATAAAGGAGGTTTCTATGAGCGGTTACACAGGAGTTAGTGATTATAACTCTGCCACTAGAGCTTGGAAAGATAGAGTTTATCTTGAAGAACAAGCTAAAATTAATAATATAAATTATGTTGATGGGACGGAAGTCCTTAACCATTCTATCAAAGGATTTGAAGGTGCAGCCTCTAAATTCGCTAAAGATTTCATAAAAGATGCAAATGCTAGAATTAACTATACTAAAAAAATAAAAGAGATTTCTAATGAGACTTTAAAGGCAGTAGATAGTGGAAAGATTACTGTTGTAGAAGGTTTAGAGTACAGTAGTAAAATGCGTAACGTAATTATGGAAGAAACAAGAAGTATAACATCAGTACAAAGTCAGGCTGGGGCAATTAAAATGAAGAAAGTTGGAGTTAGTACAGAAGATCTAATGGATAAGTATTCAGAAAAACTTTTTTCCAAAAAATTTAATAAACTAAGTCCAATAGAAAAACAAAAAGTACAATACCATATTATAGAGGCTTCTGGTAGGAACCGTAAAAGTGTAACAATAAAAGTAAAACGTTTAAAGGTATTAGGTAAGGTTCTTTGGGTAGTTACTGCTGCCTTAGCAATCTATTATATTGCTACAGCAGAAAATAAAGTTAAAGAGTCATTTGTTCAAGGTGGCACTATTGGTGGTGGCCTAGCTGGAGGTACGCTTGCAGGAATGGGAGCATCAATAATCTGTGGGCCTGGTGCTCCTATATGTTTCGTTGCCGTAATACTAGTTGGTAGTGTGTTAGGAGGACTAATAGGTTCGGAAGTAGGTGAAGCTCTATATGAAGAGGCGGAGGAGTTTACTACATGGAAGGTATTGTGAAAAAAAGAGAATTATGGTCAGCATTATCTGAATTATTTGTTGATAATGAAATAAATTACGATGCTATTGCGAAGAAAGTTCAAAGTTATTCTTTAGATACAATTGAATATTCATTGTTTTATGAAGTAGCCCCTATTTGTTCACTAAATTTTTCAAGCGTTATACCTGCTGTGTGGTCTTTTTTTGAGATTGACACTATTGCACCATTAATTGAACAACATATCTCAAGATATAATAATGAAAAATTATATAAATTAAAAGCTGACTTTTTAGTAAAGTATTATAAGTTTCACTATAAATCAGAATGGTTGGAATTACAAAAAGAGATTATTTTTTTGAAAAACAATTGAAATACTTAGAGGTTAACCAATAACAGGGATGGTTATGTTTAAATATAAACTTCTAAAAGTAACCTTAATATTAGCATCACTATCTTTTTCAACTACTGCCTGCCAAGCAGAAAAAGAGAGCACTATGCCTGATAAACCTTTAGAAATTTCATTAAACATGACAGCTAAAGAGTTATACGATGCCAACCCTGAGTATAAAGCGTTTCAAGAAGGAGACGCTCAACCTATGGGAGCCACTTTCCAAGGTTACGACTTTCCAAGATATAAAGAGCCTACTGTCATTATCAAATATCCTAATGGTGAATTTGCTATCGATGGTGTTATGTCAGTCTTAGCTTATGAGGATAATAAACAAGAAAGTTATAAACTCTCTAAAATCAATCTTAGTTTTTTATTCAACCATAAAGTAAGCGGTATATCAGATAAAGATGCTTATAAAAAAATGATATCTTTCTTTAAAGAGCTACAGAATAAAGGTTGGACACATGCTAAAACTTTAAGTGAACCTCGTTTAAGCCCCAAAGATAGCTTTACATTTGCTACTAAAGAAGATGGATATGCCTTCAGTCTTAACTATACTTATCCATTAAGTTTTGAACAGTGGTTGCAGCTCGATGATCTACAAACATGGCAACTGCGACATGGTACAGATGTATTTATGAATATTAGAATGAATAGACAAACAGATTCATCCACAGGTAAGCGTCATTACCTGATTAGTTTAGAGGTTTTCAATGAAGTAGAGCTACTACTACAAATCGTTCCGAATGATTATGATGAGCCTTTGACTAAAGAATACAGTAAGCTTTATGACAAACTACCTGAAGCTAGACTCTTTATTGAAACTGAAGCTATTAAAATGGGATTAAAGATTCAGCAGAACCAACCTGACTATACCCTACCACTCGTACTTAAAGAGACAGGTATCGATACCAGCAAATCTGTATCAATTGACCCTTATAAAATTACCTACGAGGATTTTATTAAGCGTCAAGAGGCGGGCGAAGACATGACGCCGTACTATGAAAATAAAACCAAACCCAATAAACCTGAAATTACTAGTCAAGCTCGAGGCCGTTGCCTAGCTGGTCAGCCCTGCCCTAAGTCAGGCTACTGGTTCACGCAAGCAAAATCTGACAGTCGTGCTTACTTTAAGCAAGGCGACATCATGCCAGACTATCCAAACAATAACTGGGGTGAGGTGATTTGGCAATTTGACGCTGAAAAAGGGTAATTAATATATTATTTTATTCAAGCCACCCTTGGGTGGCTTTTTATATTTATTAATCTCTACTCAACCGCAAACTCACGCACAGTCTGGACAACATAACTATCAACAGCACACCCCGACTCTCACCCAAACTGGTCTTGGCGGTCAGCATCTAGCAGAACGTTTAACACAGTTGGCAACGGGCTTGGGTAGATCGGTTAATGATCACAGTGTCATCAAAACACAGTTAGAGAATATCAGCAACGAGCAGCAAACCAAAACCCATCAAACAACGCCCTACACCCTTATCGATAGCGCAGCAGATAGTAGTTACGTCAGTGAAGACCTGCTGATCCAACGGTCGATGGGTGAGATGATCAGCACTACCCAGCAAGATATGAGTATCAGTAGTGGCGATAGTCATCAACAAGTCAGTAGCGAGTCTCTAAATATCATAGCAGATGGTCAGTTTAGTATGACCAATGCCAAAGACAATATCATGCTGTCTGCGCACACGGGTAAGCTTGAAGCGACCGCTAAGCAAGATGTCAACATTGCCTCCTCGACCAAAGAGGTTGAGGTCGTAGCCACCAATAAGATTACGCTGACGGCTGGTGGTGCCAGGATCACGCTTGATGGTGCTGACATTACGATTGCAGCGAAACAGTTTACGGAGAAAGGTGGCAAGCACAGTAAGGCTGGAGGTGGAAATGATGGGCTTGGGTTGGCGGGGTTGCCTAGTTTGATAGCTGGTGCGATGTATAAAGCAAAGTTCAAATTTGCAGACGATGATGACATTGCTTATGCCAATACTCCTTATATTGCTATTAATGAGGATACGCAAGAGACCTTTGAAGGTATAACTGATGCTGAGGGAAGTACAGAGAATTTCTATAGTTCTGACTCCAATAAGATTAAAGTGCATCTAAGAAATGAAGACCCTTGGGGATCTATTGAACTTTATAAAGTTAAATTTAAGTTTACTGATGATGATGGTAACCCGTATAGTCATGTTCATTATCGTGCAGTATCTGAGGTAAAAGAGTTAATTTATTTTGGAACTACTAATGCTGAGGGTGAAACTGCAAACCTTGTATCATCAATTGAAGAAAACTTTAATGTTCATCTTTATCTATCAACGATTGGAGATTAGTAGTTATGCAGATTATGCGTAAAGAGTCGAGTGGCAAAACAACTGCTGACGGCAATAATATAGATGTAAAAATAACCAGAAGAAACTCAAACTTAAAGGTTTGTCCTATTATTAATAATTTAGTGTTTAGTGACATAAGTTTGAGGTGGCTTGAAAGTATAGACTCACGTATAGAATCAGCTAGCTGGTTAAGTAAAATTTTACCTGCCGCATTTGCAGGACTCTTATTTACAAAAAGACCTGCTGGCGGGAGGACATCATCTGGAATACCAATTAACTCAATTTGGGGTATATCGGCAAAAGCAGAGTTAGAAGCAGCCATAAAACCTGCCCCTCGAAAAATAGACGGAGCTAACTGGGTATTATTTGCAGAAGCAATGGGTAGTGTTGATCAAATAAAAAGGAACATGGTTGAAAAGGATGCTTATCGGGCTATTTTAGAATTAGAATCTGATGGCTATTCTAAACACAATAATGAAATAAAATTCTTTAAAGCTATTGCTGAAGGATGTATGCCATGAAATATATTAAATTATCATTAATATGGAGTATGACATTGTTATGCATCTCGTGTTCACAGTTCATAGGTGCTAGTGAACATTCTTTAGCTCTAGATAGAGCAGTTCAAACTATGAATGATGCAGTAGATTTGTGTGAAGAAGATAAAAACTCTATTAAAGATCCTGAACTAGATGATTTAAAAGCTATGAGCAAATTTTCTGAAAATACTATCAATGCTTATATAATATATCGTAGTAATATAAATGACCAAATTTGTCTGATACAAAATGGTGCTACACCCAGAGAATACATTTTGGCTGTAGCTTTAGATAGTAATATAGATTATTTTACTCGCAGGGAAGCCGAACACTTATTTAAAACTCTAATGCCTTATGACTTTATAGGTAATGTTAATTATATTAACAACCTACCTGAAGAAGAAAGAAATAAACTTCATCAAATAGACTACTTAAACAGTAGTTTTGATTTGTTGGTTACAACAAGGGCATTGCGAGCATATAAAGAGAATATTTCAAAGTAATTTTGTTATTCAAAGTTTTAACTTCTGCAAGCTATTCAAAGTTGTATCTCAATTTCAGCATAAAAGATCATTACAAAAAATTATTATTTCAAGCTATTGAAGATGGATGTATACCATGAAAAAAACTATATTCTTTTCATTAATATTAATTATATTTTCAGTACCAGCTTGTGCTAAAACAGAGAAAAAATTAGAAGATGAAATTACTCTAGAATCAGCAATAGAACAGTACGAGAGCACTATAGATCTATGCACTGCTGAAGAAAAAAGCAGAACTTTACCTGATGAAAGTACTTTAGAGAAGATAAGTGAAATTGACATAAAAAAAGTTCAAGATTACATATTATATCGTTCAGATATCAACTATAAGATCTGTATGCTTAAAAATGGTGCAGCTCCACTTGAATATTTTGTAGCTTTATCAACAGATAAGGCAAAAAGCTCCGCAGTACGAAAGAGAGCACGTTTAATTTCTGAAGAAATAGTCAGCAGTCATATAATAGACAAAGTAAATAACATTTCAAGTTTAACATCAGAAGAAATGTTACAACTAAAGTCAATCAGTTATTTAAACACAAGCTTTGATGCGGTTAAAACATATGATACTTTACAATCTTATAACAGCCAAAAAATCGATTGACTTAATGATAAAAATTAGAATAGTAAGAAGCAGTGCACTTTGATGTTTGATCTGAATGAGTAGATAGATATGTTGAAGCGATTAAGGTTCATTACTTCTTTTTTTATCATATTAATAGCTACTTCTTGCCAAGCTAAAACAAAGGTTGTTATGCCTGATAAACCTTTAGAAATTTCATTAAACATGACTGCTAAAGATTTATACGGTGCTAACCCTGAGTATAAAGCTTTCCAAGAAGCAGACGCTCAGCCTATGGGGGTTACTTTTCAAGGTTATGATTTTCCAAGATATAAAGAACCTACTGTCATTATTAAATATCCTAATGGTGAGTTAAGTATTGACGGTGTTATGTCAGTCTTGGCTTATGACGATAACAAACAAGCAAATTACAAACTCTCGAAAGTCAATCTTGGCTTTTTATTCAACCATAAAGTAAGCGGTATATCAGACGAAGATGCCTATCAGAAAATGATGGCTTTCTTTAAAGAACTGCAAGGTAAGGGTTGGACTTATGCTAAAAGTTTAAGTGAGCCTCGTTTAAGCCCTAAAGACAGCTTTATATTTGCCACAAAAGAAGGTGGAAGTGACTTTAATCTTGATTACACCTACCCTTTGAACTTTGAGCAATGGATGCAGCTCAGTGATTTACAAATATGGCAACTGCGACATGGTACAGATGTATTTATGAATATTAGAATAAATAGGCAAAGTGACCCTGAAACAGGCAACCGTCATTACCTGATTAGCTTAGATATTTTCGATGAGTTAGAGTTAATAAGACAAATAATCCCTAATAACTATGATGAATCTTTGACCAAAGAATATAGTAAGCTTTATGGCGGATTACCTGAAGCTATAGTCACCTGACCACAAAAATGTTATAAAATAAATCAACTAAACGATTACCACAATAAATAACCATGACTTACTCCCTAGATTTTCGCAAACAAGTCTTAAAAAGCTTAGATGAGGGCATGACCTTTGCTGAAGCTGCTGTTTTCTATGATATCAGTCCAACGACTATCCAGAAGTGGAAAAAGCGTCTTCATAGTAAAACCACTCGATATATTAAGCCCTACAAAATAGAGGATGAAGCCTTAGCTCAAGATGTCAAAGACCACCCTGACGATTATCACTATGAGCGAGCACAGCGTTTTGATTGTAGCCCAACAGGCATCAGTAAAGCCTTAAAGCGTATTGGTGTTAGCAAAAAAAAAGACACTTGAGCATCCCAAAGCCTGTCCTGTGAAAAGAGCGACTTATCTAGCCAAGCTTAACCACTACATTGCTCAAGGCTTTGCTATTGTCTATATGGACGAAAGTGGGTTTGAGAGTGAAACGATGCGTCCTTGTGGTTATGCACCCATTGGTAGCCCCTGCATTGGCAGTTACAATTGGCAAGCCAAAGATCGAACCAACGTCATTGGTGCACTATATGGCAAAACGCTGTTTGCACTCAATTGCTTAAAGACCAACATTAATAAAAAGATTTTCTATCACTGGTGCAAGTTCACGCTGATACCAAAGCTTAAGAGAAAATGTGTAATCGTTATGGATAATGCAGCCTTTCATAAGCGCGTTCAAAAGCTGCTTAACAGGCATGGTCACAGGCTATTATTCTTACCTCCTTATAGTCCTGACTTAAATCCCATCGAGAAAAAGTGGGCTCAAGTGAAGTTTTTACGCCAAGGTTGGATGGAAAATGACTTATCTAAATTGTTTTATGATATTCATCCAAAACATAACTCTTTTGTAGTGCAGTGACTATA